>JAEUUY010000007.1 GCA_016787225.1 Chitinophagales bacterium | reverse complement strand
CTTCCATTCTACGTCTTCTAATTTTTCATCACAAAACTTCAAATCTAACATAACTCAAAATTTGAACTCAATAAACGCTATGTATTTAAGTTCTAAAACCTTATATTTGTCTAAATGTTAGTTTTTAGACGAACTGACGTTGTGTGCTATGCTGTGAGACAGCCCTAACATAAATAAAGAGATGAAAGTTTTATTAGACACTAACATAATAATTCACAGAGAGACACCAAAAGTTGTTAATGCCGACATTGGCGTTCTTTTCAATTGGTTAGACAAACTCAATTACAAAAAGTACATTCATCCTATTACAGTTGAAGAGCTTAACAGAAATAAAGACCAAAAAACTGTAGAGACATTTAATATTAAAATTCAGAGCTATAATCAAATAATAAATCTTGCTCCCGAAAGCGATTTATTGAAAAATGTAAGCTTGCAAATTGACACAACCGAAAACGATAAAAATGACACTAAATTACTGAACGAAGTTTTATGTGATAGAGTTGAAATATTAATTTCCGAAGATAAAAAAAATCACACAAAAGCAGAGCTGTTAGGTATAGCTGACAGGGTTTTTAAAATTGACCAATTTTTGGAGATGGTTGTCGCAAATAACCCAAATTTGGTAGACTATAAAGTTTTAGCAGTTAAGAAAGAATATTTTGCAAAAGTAGATTTACAAAATTCATTTTTTGACAGTTTTAGAGAAGATTATCAGGAGTTTGATAAGTGGTTTAACAAAAAAGCTGATGAGATTTCTTATATCTGTTATAGTAATAATTCTTTATCTGCATTTTTATATATCAAATCCGAGGATGAAACTGAAAATTATTCTGATATAGAACCAATTTTCAAACCAAAAAAGAGATTAAAAATTGGAACATTTAAAGTAACAAGCAACGGATTTAAAATTGGCGAACGTTTTTTAAAAATAATTTTTGACAATGCACTAAAATCAAAAGTGGATGAAATTTATGTAACAATTTTTGAAAAAAGTGCCGAACAAATCCGACTAATAAATTTGTTAGAAGAATGGGGCTTTGAAAAATCGGGAGTTAAAAAATCAACAGGCGAAATTGTTCTAACAAAGAACTTTGACAGAAACCAAGAAATAAATTTATTAGCTCCTAAAAAAAGCTTTCCTTTTATTTCACAAGATACAAAAGTTTATATTGTTCCTATCTATCCTGCATATCACACTGATTTATTTCCCGATTCAATTTTGCGAAATGAATCACCGATAGATTTTGTAGAAAACAAACCTCATAGAAATGCTTTAAGCAAAGTGTATATTTCCCGTTCACATTTTAAGGAGTTAAATTCGGGCGACATCATTGTTTTCTATATGACCGGCGGATTATATAAAGGTGTTGTAACAACAGTAGGAATTGTGGAAAGTGTAACAACTAATATCCCCAATTTAGAGACATTTATTACATTATGTAAAAAACGTAGTGTATTTACAGATGAAGAACTAAAAGGGCATTGGACACTTTACCCAAGTTTAAAACCATTTGTAGTTAAGTTTATTTATTCATATACATTTAGAAAGCGACCAAACTTACAATGGTTAATAGAAAATGGAATTATTGCAGACGTTAATAGCGTTCCAAGAGGATTTCAAGAAATATCAAGAGAAAATTTTCGTAAAATTGCACAATATTCAATAGGAAAATGAAAGTAGTATTATCAATAAAGCCAGAGTTCGCTTTTAAAATATTTGACGGAACAAAAAAATTTGAGTTCCGAAAATCAATTTTTAAGGACCCCAGAGTTAAATCGGTTATTGTTTACGCTTCTTCACCAGTTCAACAAGTAATTGGAGAATTTCAAATTGAGCACATCCATAATCACGACCTTGACACACTTTGGGAAATGACACAAGAACATTCAGGCATAAGTGAAGATTTTTATTATCAATATTTTGCCGACAAAGAAATGGGATTTGCAATTGAAGTTAAAAAACCAAGAAAATACCGAACGCCAAAATGTTTAAGAGAAGACTTTAATCTATTACCTCCTCAATCTTTTGCATATTGGACAGACAAATAGATAAAAGCACAGCACACAACATCGGTTCCTATGTAGCCCCTTCTTGCGATCCGCTGTAGAAAAAAGAATACGTTATTTCTTTTGGAATTGCTTATAAAAAGTAGACATAAAAATTATCTCTCTTAGGCTGCATTTTTTAAATTGTTAATAACTAATTGGTTGTACTCTAAAATTGTTAAGTTGTTTAAATGTTGGTGTCTCAATAGGGAATTCTTTTGTATGATCTTTAATAAATCTAAATCTTACCTGTCGCTCTTGGAGAAGATGCCTACCGCCTTTTTTAAGATATCGTGCTCTAATTTTGTTTCGTATAACTCCTTTCGTAAACGAAGGATTTCCTCCTCTTCCTTTGACTTTATTTTAATCGATGAACCACTAGCTTGATTGCCTATATATTTGCCTTTTTTCCAGTTTTTAAGCGTTTCATGACTAATGTTTAATTCTTGAGCAACGGATAATAAATCACCACGTAGATTCAACAATTCTAAAGCCTTTAATTTAAACTCTATGCTGTACCTGTTTTTTTATTTTCCAATATGTAAAGTTAGCAAAATGGGGCGTAATTTTTTTATCCACTCAAAGATAGTAACTCCAGTGCTGGTGTCGATTAGTCTAGAACTAACCCTTTTTAGTTAGTATAATCTTAATCTTATTGAAATCGGCTGCGGCGTTAATTACATTTTTAAAAGCAGGATAGTCCGATTTGGGATAGTTTGTTTTAGAATAAAACTCTATGACATCGATATAGAGAACATTTCCTTCGAGCTTATAGCTAGAATAGAATGCTGAGGAAACCTTATCTCCTTCTTTGAGCTCATGGTTCATTTGAAGCGCTTCTAGATTATTAAACTCATATTCTGCTGGTATGATGACTTTGAAATGCCTCTTATAGGTATGCGGGAAAGGCATTTCTATAGGCAATACTCTTTCTTTTTCCTGATAAAGCTCTGACTGTGGACCTATGGATTCGCCTAATTTTAAAATAATGTTTTCTCCATTTTTTTCTAAGAGTTTATTACTTGTAAATTCGGTAGAAACGATAAAGGGTTTTTGTCCTAAGTTTTCTTTACCTCCATTTTCATGCACATACTCGAGATCGGTCTCTCCACAATAATTTTTTATATAAGACTCTAGCATTTCCTTTTTCTGCTTATCATCTGCGAAACTAAATGCAAACTGAAAACTTTCGGCATCATGTCCATAGAGTGTGGATACTATTTTCGTTTTAGGTTGACTCATAGATTCTGTAAAGTCATAGGTTATATCTAATGAGTCTTTGCCATAATTCGATGGGATTTCTATTTTTTTCATTTCCTTGACTACGAGCTCCGTACCGCCTATGTCTTGGGTTTTGATAAGCAAACCATAGTTCGATCCGTATGCATAAGGAAAATTGGGATAGCGCGAGGATTGTGAAGCAGGACAAATAAATTTTTTACTATCTGGAAAATAGAATAAAAGTGCTTCGAGTTGATTGACATTTTCAAATTTGTGATCAAATGGATAGTTAAATCTATTATTGGTGATGACTGGATTTGCTTTGATGCCATATACTTTAAATATATTGGTATATAAGATGGTAAGGTCCTGCTCGGTGGCTTTTTTAGACTGTATGACCTGAGCTAAATTTTCATTGGCGGTAGGCATATCCTCCATGTAGACGATATCTAGTTTTATAGCATGTTCGATAGTTTTGATAGAATCTTCCAAGGTAGCATTTTCAGGAAAATTAAACTTAGCGATATATTCCTGTAGCGCTTTTTCTGACTTTCTATCTAATTCTTTGTTGTATAAGGCATAGACATTTTCCGCTATGGAATTAAAGCTATTGAGATTATGACTATTCGCAGCTTTATTAGCTATGAGTTTATAGGCTAGGTATTGTAAGTTAGCTTTATAGTTGCTATATTTTTCATCTTCTAATTCGTCGATCGAATTTGCTACTATTCTGTGAACGATTTTTTTCTCAAAGGTCGTATCATCTATGATGGCTTTCGCTAATCCATTGTAAGTTTTGACTTCAAACTTTAAAAATGATGGATAAATGATTTCTACTTCTACATTTTTCTTATAGTCACTCGTCTGAATAGGTAGTATTTTTCCATTCATACTAGCTGTCGATTTCGTAACGACGAGTTCCTCTATGATACTCCCTATTTCTAGACCTTTCACGGCATAGTATTTATATTTTGATTTCGTAGTTTCATCTACAGCTTCTTGGATATCCTCCTGAGTCAGTTCTATGATGTTTCCATTTGGATTTATCACTCGAAGTTTATTGCTAATAATCTCATTGCGCTTACTTTCATATATATAAACTTTATTGCTCTTTTCAATACCATGATCTGTATTGACCTTTTTTATAGTGTGTTTAAGTTCGAAGGTGATTACTCCAGCTTTATCAACCACTAACTCAGTCACACGCTTTTCCTTAACCACCACTACTGGTTTTTTGGATTCTTGTTCGCTTAATTCAAATTTTTCAACTGTATCCTTCCAGTTGTAGTTATAGTAAGAAAATCTTTGAGCTTGTGTGATGATAGAACAGATCACAAAAGTCAACAAAAGCCCTGTTTTCAGATGAGAAGAGGTCATATTAATTTATTTTTTTAAAGGAAATGGTTTCAGATAATAGGTCTAAGACTTTGTTTTGGTAATCTTTGAGTATTTTATATTTTGATTTCGGTAGAATGATGAAATCGTGAACGAACTCATAATACAATTTTATTTTATCTTCCTTCACATGAAGTTCTGAAGTGAAAAACAATTCGTCGTATTCTATAAATTCATTTTTCGGTTGATACTTGACTTGATAGCCTTCGGGCATGTCTATTTCTATATCGATAGACTGCTTAGAATGAAAATCCGCCTTAATATCGGAGATTCTCTTATCGTTAAGGTCATCTGTGGAGCCATATTTTTCTAGATATGGGTTTATAAAAATTTCATCCTTAATTTTCGAAACATAATTGAGTATGGCAAAGTCAAAAGTCACCAGATATGGGCTATCAATCTCATCAATATTAAATTCTTTTTGATTTTGCAGAATAAATTTATTATTACCTAACTGAACGAAATTTTTGAGATATTGAAATCGATCATTACCTTTGAGGTGATCTGTCCGTCCTATAAAATAATCTTTCAGATACCCTGTGAGTTTTACACTGCCACTGCCTTTCAATGTATCTCCTGATATTTTAGCTCTTACAGTAATTATCTTCTGATTGACTTCATCCGAAACGGGGTCTATATTATAGATTTCATATGCTGTAGGGCTTAGTCCTATAAAAGCTTGCTTTGTCTGGATAAAACTCGAGGGCAATCCCCATTTTGTGTAGGAATTGGTAGCATCTAAAATGTAGTTTTTTCCTTTATGTTTCCATACAGCTATCATGTGGTTAAATACTCCAGGAATTGGAAATTCTTCTATTCGATATGGAAGCTTGTCCGAACCTATCCAGGTGAGATAGACACTGTCCAGCTTGGCATATTTGAATGATTTATGTATAATATTCGCCATGTCTTTACAGTCTCCAAATTTCTTGGTAAAAATATCGTCTGCCTCTCTCGGGATATAGCCCTGAAATCCACTTTCAAAGGCTATATATTTGATGTTTTTTTGTACCCATTGATAAATTTTCTTCGCTTTGATTTCATCATCAGAGACCCCAGCTATGAGCGAGTCTATCGTTTTTTTATAACTCGGGTTACTGCATTCTTTAAGATTAGCTATGAATTGATAATTGAACTTATATAAATCAAGAGGTGTCTGCAGGACTTTTATGGTATCATCGTTTTTACCAATATAATGAGATATGAGAAATCGTATATGCGGAGCGAAATATAGAAAATCACAGGACCCACTCTCTGCTTTGTACTTTGGTAGATCTTTGAATCGCCATTTGTAGATAGTTTTATTTTTTTCTACCTTTTTTTCGAAATCAAATTTTTTGTTTTCAAGATAGTATTCCTTAAAATTCAGAGTGATAGCGTTATCTACTTCTACTTCTACATCATATTGTTCTATAGAGGATTGATTCATCAGTATGACATAGTCAAACATTTGAGGTAGTTCGAATTCATAAGAAGATTTAAGACAGCGTTTCGCTCCTCTTTTTAATTCGGTATAGTTAAAAACTTTCTCTTCGTGATCATCATGAAATATAGCATTGTCCAGCTCTTTCTTTGTTTCATATTTAGCTACTTTTACTTTCTTATACTCATCTTTTACTGGGGTCATGGTCCAGGCTTCTACGTCCGTCAGTTTTCGAAATTTTGAATAACCTACACTGCCTTCATCAGCTCCTCTGAGAAAGTCATTCATTAGGATAGTTTCAGAGTAGCTCTCAAGATAGACCTTGGGACTATTGTTTTTTAATTCAATTTTGAATTTCTTAGATTCTAAGGTAGTGATAAAATTCTCCTTTGGATACTTGGCTTCTAATTTTTTGACATAGTCCTCTACTTGAGCATGGATGCTCGTGGCTATGCAGAGAAAGAATAGAATAATTTTATTCGCCCAGTTCATATGCTATATTATTTCTGTAAATTAAATTCAGTTTAGTAGCTCCTTGCTCATCCTTGACTATAGTTCTGCCATGAACCTGATCAAATTTTAATTCTTCCTTCATTTCTAATGATCCATCAGCTCTATAAAATAGTTTTTCTGTTTGTTGACCTTTATCAAATTTGGTAGCATTCATGAGTTTTCCATTGGTGTAGTAGTACTCTTTTTTTAGATCGTTGCCATTTTCCTCACCTTGATATATATATAAGAGCTGTCCATTTTCATCAAAAAACTCTGAACTTAATAGGTTGTCCAGTTTGATAGATTCTTTGACTGCGGTTTTTCCATTCTTATAATTGGCTTCGTATTCGAGGGTTTCGTTGCGAGCCTTTAAGGTATCGGCTAGTTCGCCATTGGCATTGTTACGAACAATGCCGTAGAAGTAACCCAGTTTATATATTTTCTGAAGAACGAGTTCCCCATTGATGCCGTATACATTTTCAAAACCATCCCTGTTGTCATTGATATAATTTCTCTCGAGCCATAGCTGACCAGTATAATAAAAGCGGTTATATTTACCATAGTTGACTCCTAGAATATTGTTTTCTATAGAAAAAATATTGCCATTATGATAAAAGAATGTATCAGATCCATCTTTATTATCTAGGAGATAATTCGCCGATACATTTTTATTTCCATTGCTGTAGTAGTGAGTAAAAACACCGTGCAACTCACCAGCTAAATAATTTCCCTTAAAGTCAAATATACCTGGAGCGGGTTCGCTATAGGTCTCGCCTTCATTCAGACCATAGATTTTATCTCTTTTATAACTTGTGAAACTTAATTTAGAGCATGGTTTCATTTCTGTTTTGTTTTCGGAAATGACTACACTATTGAGTTCTTTTCCATCTCTATCAAAATTCGTATAGGAGATAAATTCATCATTTTTGTAATTGTAGTGAGCCAGGACCTTCCCATCTGGATCGTATTCTATGTATTTGCCTTCCAGATCTCCATCGACATAGTAGGACTCATTCATAGTGGTTCCATCTATATAGTATTCGTATCGAGGACCGTTTAATTTCCCTTCGATATACCAGCTTTCTGATTTCAGTTCTCCAGATGGATAATAGGTTCTGTAATAGCCATGATTTTTATTATCTTCCATTCGAAATTCTGAAGAGAGTATCCCTAGGTAATTATATTCACGCTGAAGACCATTCTTTACACCTAGTTCATAGTTTGACTCGCTATCTTTAGTTCCATTTATATTATAAAAAACCCAGCGCCCGTGTCTTTTCCCTTTTTTATAATTTCCTTGCATAGATCGATTATTTGTATAAAACCACTTTCCAGCAAACTCATCATTTTTACCAATAGACTCTTTCTCCAGTTCTTCACCATTTTTGTTATAGGTTATCATTTGCTTGAGATAGTCATTTTTAAACTTGTAGGTAGTTGTATGATTCCCGTCATAGTCGTACATATCCATAGATTCCAGCTCACCTTTTTTGTAGCCATATTTCGTATAAAGTGCTCCACTGACATAGTAGTCTTTTTGGTCTATGAGTTCGTCATCTTCATACTTGGTTTCTTCTTTCAGTACCCCATTGGTAAAATACTCTTTATGTTCTCCTATTCGTTTTCCTAGATTAAATTCACCTTCATTCTCCTTATTGCCATTGAGGTGATAGGTTTCTTGTTTGCCGTCTAATTTCCCATTTTTATAATTGAGTTTAGATAAAACAGTCTTACCATCGACAGCAAAGGTTGTGTACTCACCATCAAAAAGATCTTCTTTATAATTAAAAATTCCTTTTGGATTTCCGTTTACGTAGTATGTTCTCCATTCTGAGTCGTATTTATTATTGATATAGTTTCCTTTAGATTTTAAATTACCATTCATATAGTAGGACTTAAATTCACCATCGAGACTATCTTCTAGATAACTTCCCTCTTCACTTATTTTCCCATTGCGATAGAATCTCTTATAAACTCCATTCATATTATCATCCTTGTACATATATTCTGCACTTTTTTTACCATCCGTATAATAGTATTCCCAAAGATTGGTAGCTTTGTCATTTACTAGCTCTCCATATCTATTAAGATTACCATTGGTATGAAAAACATACCAGACGCCGTCTTTCTTATTATCTTCGTTATAGTTTCCACAGCTTTTTATACCCTTATTAAAATGACATGCGAGATTAAGTTTTTTGTCCATAATAGTAAGGTCTCTTCTATTTACAGTATTGGCAAGCTTTATTCCTAATTCTTCTGCGAATTTGATAACCTCTTTGCTTCTACCTCCTATCAATCGTTGTATCTGAGGATCGTTTATAGGCAAAAATAGAATGTCAATAAATTGGTTAAATTTTCCATCTTTAGCGATGTCTTTATAAAAAGGCACATAGTATTTGTCAAAATAGCCATTACCAGGTTCATAGTTTTCTAATTGAGCAAAAAGTAGATGTAACTGTCGTACAATAGGTAGGTCAATCTCGGTATTAATTTTGTATTTTTTTTGAAGAGCAGCCTGTGTTTTCAATAAATTTTCTATATCACCAAACTGATCTCCTTCTGCGCTAAAGATGATATCTTTCGGATTCTCCTCTAGTTTTTTTGCAGCTAGCTTGTTCATTTCCGCTAAGATGGATAGATGATGCTTGGTACCAATGGAGTATAACAAAGCATGGCTATATGCTAAGAAGGCTTGAGTGAGAAATCCTTCTTCTTCTGCTAATTGAGCAATAGCGAGCTGATTTTTGATATACCCAGAATATTCTACATTGACTTCTTTGAATAAATCAAGGGCTTTTTGAAACTCTTTCGATTTTTTGTAAACCATCGCTTTGTTATGAAGCAGACTTACATTTTTAGGAAATTTCGACAAGGCTGCGTCATAATTTTGCAGTGCTTCTGGAAATCTTTCTAGTTCTTTTAATGAGTTACCACGCAATATAACCGCACTTTCATAAAAATTAGATTCTGGATATGTTATACATTCTGTAGCATAGGCATAGGCAGAATCATAATTCTTAGATTCATAAAAACTCAAGGCAATCTCATATAAAGCGAGAGGATAACTAGGGTCATTAGATGATACTAGTTTGTATGATTCGATAGCTTTCTGATATTGTTCTTTGTCATGTAGAACAATCCCACGAAAAATAGCGGTATCTGCAGAAATATAATCTTTGATTCTTTGAGCGGAGAGGTGTTGAATACCAAGTACTGAAATACATACTAGAAACGTCACGTTTCTTTTGAGGCCTAGAAATAGCATAGAATGAGAATGTCTGGTTTTAATTGCTGTTTATAACTCAACAAATATAAAAAAATCATTTAGATTCATGGAGAAAAAGGGGGGAGGCATTGCTTACTTCTATTTGAAGCCCTTTTATTTTGTCTAGTCGAGAGAATTTAGCTTATAGCATAACATTTATTCTTCTAGAGTTTTATAACCTCCTTTTGTGAAATGCAAAATGAATCAAAGTTATAATTAGAAGCCACAACGTGGAAAACTATATGAATTAATTGGGTTTATCCCAACCAGTCCCGTAATTTGGTGATTAAGAATTTGTATTTTCTAATGCTGAATTAGGGTTTATACAAAAATATATGGAAAATAAAAATTACATAATCAAGCGCTTACACGTAATTAACAATAGTTAACTAAATGTTTTTTTTAATTGAGAAACTAAAATCAAAGATATATCGTTAATTTAACTATATAATAAATTAAATTCATTTTAAAATTCAAAAATATGGCTACTAAAAAACATTTAATGCTTGTAGAAGATGATGTAAATCTTGGAAACATGATTTATGATAGTCTTGAAATCAATGATTATACAGTGACTCTATATCGCAATGGAGAAGAGGCATGGAATAATTTCGAAAAAGGAAAGTATGACATGCTTCTATTAGATATTATGATGCCCAAGAGAGATGGTATATCTCTGGCACGTGAAGTCAGAAAAGTAGATCCAATGATTCCTATTATTTTCCTGACAGCCAAAGGCTTGAAAGAAGATAAAATTTTGGGCTTCAAAGTAGGAGCAGATGACTATATGACTAAACCGTTTGAAATTGATGAGTTGGTAGCTCGCATAGAAGCTATCTTTAGACGTTCTCAAAAAGGTGTCAACCTAGAAGGTAAGACCGAGTTCGTTATCGGTAAATATACTTTCAATTTGAATAGTAGAACCTTGACTTTCGAAGGAGTGGCTCAAAAGCTAACAACCAAAGAAGCTGGACTTTTAGAGCAGCTTTGCATTCAGCAAAATGGGGTATTGACCAGAGAAATAGCATTAAAGGCGGTCTGGGGTTCTGATAACTATTTCACTGGAAGAAGTATGGATGTGTATATCACCAAAATAAGAAAGTACTTAAGTAAAGATAGCAATATCGAAATTCAAAATATCCACGGTGAGGGTTACAAATTAGTTGTAGCTCAAAACTAGTAGATTTTTTTCATAATTAATTTTTGGTTGAAGGCAGTCTAGAAATAGGCTGCTTTTTTATTCTAAGCAAAAGTCGTAAACTACATCAACCTAGTAACGGATGTAAAATTTCTGAGCTGAATCTAAAACTTTCACAACACTTTCAAATTCAATTTTGTCTAATTTTCTATTTAATTTCATATCAGTAAATTCATACATTCCTGAATAATAAATTTTTAGTATGTCATCTTGACTTATAATTGCAAAATCATCAGAACTGCCTACCAATATTTGTTTTCTTTGGGACTTCCTATATAAATATGCTCCATAACTGAAACTACTCAAATTGTTCTTTACATTAAAGTAATCTATTAGTATACTTGGGAAAACATCATAGTGGAAGGTCCAGTGGGAGTACTTTTTAGGAGTTAAATTCTTGTCGTAAATTAATAGTGGAACATGCAACTGCGCTCTAGAGTAATTTCCATTGTGTCCCCAATAATTTTTTTTATTATCATTAAATTCTTGTCCATGATCTCCAGTTAAAATGATTATAGAATTTTCTAATTCGTTCGTTTTTTCTAAAACTTTTAGTATCATACCAACAAGAGAATCCACATAATAAGCAGAATTTTTGTAAAGGTTATAAAACTTATCAGGATTAGTATTATTAGTTAGAAATTCATATTTTGCATATTCCCATTCAGGTTGAAAAGGTCCCTTGAAATCGCTTGGATGAGAAATTGAGTGCATGGCATCGTAAAAAATAAAGTCAAATCTTGGAATCTTCGAAGCTTTTTTATTTTGGGTTAAATGTTTAATATAATTCTGGGTAATGACGTTATCATTGTAATGAGGGGCATCAGATAAAGCAGTTAAATCTATATTATTTACATTCCAGAAGATAGTTCTATGAAATGGTGGGTTCATTAATGAAGCAGAACTGAAAGTCGAAATTAGGTAATTCTTTTCTTCTAACAAGTTTATGAAAACGGGTCGAGTGTTATTGTTTAATGCTGATTCCCAATAAATGCCGGGAATACCATAAAACAAAGAAAATAATCCGCTCCTAGTTGCATTACTGCCACTAAAATGATTTTCAAAAACCTGACATTTTTCTGAAAATTTGAAAATGTTTGGCATTGTTATAGAGTCGAAGGCTAAGTATCGCCATGAATCAATCAATATTAGTATAATATTTTTGTTTTCGCTTTTTTCTGCTACAATTTGCTCTCGAGGATAAACAAAGTTTGCCTCATTTACTTTGGTTATATGAGGCTTTTTATGAACCAAACTATCAAATTTAGAAAATCTAAATTTTGAAAAGAATTCATCATTCTGTGTAGGAAAATATAAAGGGTATAGACTGGAAATCCTTAGATTATCAGTCTTATTATAGACAAACGAGTATCCATGAATAAAATGCGATGTTAACATTGCCATTGCTACCAATGCAACCATAAGCCACTTTGGAACAGGGCAATAATTCATGTCATAAGTAAAAATCTTTTTAGCTAGGAAAAATAAGCTACTAAACATTAAAATAAAAATTGCAATTAAAATGGCATACTGGCTTTTATGCAAATAATATATATTTAGTCCACCCTTAGCTAACAATAGTTCAAGGGTAAAAATATTTATATGCATTCGGTATAGATTATAAACAATGGTGTCTAAATATAAAATCCAAGCTATAATTGAAGAAATTAGTGCAGCAAGAATTATTTTGTATTTATAGCCACTTGATACTAGACTTAAAATCTTATATAAGATAAGAGCTAAATATCCGATTGCAAAAAAATGAGAAAAATTAAGAATTAATAAATAAGCAAAAGGAAAACAACTTATTTCAAAATCTAAATACTTAAGATAAGGAATAGCTATCAATATATACAGCAAAGAGGTAATATTAAAAAATAAAAATTCTCTATATTTAGGCTGCATTTGTTAATTTATTTCGAGAAATAAATATAAAGCACAATTATTTAAAAATTTCAAAAATATGATTGATTATTTGTTGTAAACTCTTAATCGGGAGTAACCTTTCATTTTAATATATATATAAATTGATTTAAACTTTGTTATATTTGTAGTAACATAGTCATGACGTGCTTCTAAGGAGATACATATTTTCAATATTAATTTTATTTGTGTATTTCATGTCAGAAATGAAAGGGCAGGGTTGTAGTGCAGTGTCTGTAAGAGTGAGTCCTAGTCCTTTATCAGCTCCTAAAAGAGATACCACCGTATGTAAAGGCTCTAGCTTGTCTGCATCTGTAAGTATACCTACGCTGCGCTCCACGACATCTTATACCGTCACTACCATTCCACACGTGGATACCCTTCCATGTGAAACCACAGGCTCATTGGTGGCAGGTGCTGGAATTACCATTGATGACGCCTATTCTGCCATTCAGAATATTGGGTTTAATTTTTGCTTTTTCGGGGTACAGCATACTCAGATGCAAATCTGCGATAATGGCTTTCTTACCTTCTCTACCAATAAACCTGTGTTGTCTACGTATACAGCTCCCTTTGTGCCTAGAAGATTGCCTCTTTCTGCTAATCCTAACCCTTCCTCTGTAGCCACTACCTTGCCACCCAATAGTATTCTAGGTGCTTGGTTTGATGCCTACTTAGTGACTACTGGTTCTAATCCTGGTGGAGGCACCATTACTACTCAATTGGTAGGTACAGCACCTTTTAGAGCATACATCGTGAAATGGAATAATTGCAGATATTTTTTATCAAGCTGTAGAAGCGATCCCAATATGGTCTTAAATATGAAAATTGTGTTATATGAGACAACCAATTTGATTGATATCTATATAAAAACTAAGCCTATTTGTACCTTATCTAGCACCGTATTGCGATATCCTGCTACTCAAGGCTTGCAAGGAGATTCTATATTTAAATTTATAGTGACCCCAGGGAGAGATAGCTCTTTATGGAATGGAGCAAATACAGCTGTGCGATTTACCCCAAATGGAAGTCTCAATACTACGACAGTTCAATGGACTAAAAATGGATCCGCAATTAGCTCTGCAGCAGTTGCAAATTTTGTAGCGAATGATGATTCAGCTAATTATGTTGCGAGCGTTACGATCTCTCAGCCCTGCCCATCTGGCACGCTAATAGCGCGTGATACGCTCAAGGTTTATGGAATAAATAATGTAGTACAGGTCTCCGAATTATATGATACCATCAAGTGTCAAAATTCGAAACTATTAAATGCTACGAATGTTTCCGCACTCAATTATACCTGGGATAATGGCTCTACAAGCCCTACTCGAACGGTTTCGAATACAGGAAGATATTATGTCGTAAGAAGATTTAACGCTCTCGGATGCAATAGAGATACCGTGTTTTATAATGTAATAAAATATGTACAACCTAAAATTGACTCCTTTCGAAGAATTGGATGTTTTAATTCTCTGGCTAATGGTCAATTAAGACTCTTCGTATCTGGAGATACTGGAGGCTTGCGATTAGGCACCATCCCTAATCCAACTTCGAATACCAATCCAATTTTGAATCAAACTCGTGGGAGTATGACTTATTGGGTTCGGAATGCGGGAGGTTGCGCAGATTCTATTTCCCTAACTCACGATTCCATGTCTACTATTTACTCTAAAAGAGTCAATTACTGCAATCAGGATTCCAGCGGGTTGATGCGCTTAACACCACTAGGAGGTTATTCCCCGTTTACCTATGTACTTACGGGTAGATCTCCTCAGTCTGTAGATTCATTCAATAAAATTACAACCGGTATCTACACTATCCAAGTTACCGACAGGGCTGGATGCAGCATTCAGCGCACGGATACTATAGTCCCATTTACTAATTTAAGTCTTGCTTTCACTCGAGACAGTGCTAAATGCTTCGGAGATTCCAGTGGTAGAATAGTAGCTAGTTTGTCTGGTGGTAAACCGGGTTATTTTTATTCAATCAATAATGGGAGTTTTACATCTTCTGGGGTTTTTAATACATTGAAGGCGGGAAGCTATATAATCAAAACGAAAGATGCAGCAAATTGTCCGATCGATACTTCGATTACTATCCTTCAGTATCCTCTGATTACAGCCTCTGTCTCGAAGCAAAATAATTGTCCATTTAATGCGAATGGAGCTCTATCTATTTCCGCCAATGGGGGAAATCCTAGTTATGAGTATAGGTATAATAGCGGAGCATTTCAAACAGCCCCCAATTTTATTAATCTGATAAATGGTGCCTTTAATTATTCTATCCGTGATAGAAATAATTGTATTCGCATATTTCAAGATACACTTAAAAGTCATTCAAAACCTGTTTTAGGATTGATAATGAAAAAAAATGTGAGCTGCTTTGGATTCAGTGATGGTAAAATAAAAGTGAATACTAGTATGGGTAAGACACCGTATACCTATTCATGGAACCTTACAGGTAGTAATGACTCTTTGGTTAATTTGTCCAGTGCTTCTTATATAGCTTTCGTTTCAGATTCTAATGGTTGTAGAGACACATTATCTATAGTGATAACCCAGCCCGATTCGCTAAGGGCAAGTTTGAATTTTAAACATCCACTATGTCATCTTTCTTCGAATGGATTTATCAGAGTCCTACCTCAAGGTGGTACAGCACCATATCAATATGCTATCAATGCGTCCGCTTTTTCAAATTCGGATAGCTTTGGCGGGTTAATCGGTGCGGTATATAACATTCAAATAAGAGATAGTCAGTCGTGCTTAAAATCTTATTCTCTGACTTTGACTAATCCATCCGCTTTGCAGTTATCGCTAATTTCAGATAGTGTAAAATGTTTTGGTGGAAACAGTGGTCGAATTCTATTTTTCGCTTCGGGAGGCAGTCCAGGCTATACCTACCGTTTAAATAGTCTTGCTTATGATACCGCTAGTTTCAAACTAAATCTTGTAGCCTCGAACTATACTGTTTCTATAAAAGATACGAATGGCTGTACCAAAGACTCTTCGATCCAAGTATTTACTTATGCACCAATCACTATGGTCAAAAGCATTCTAGATACGATACGATGTAAAAATGGGAATGATGGAAGGATATCGATTACGGCTTCTGGTGGACGTTCGCCTTATACTTATTCCATCAATGGAGGAGTATTTCAGACATCTCATATCTTCCTGAACCTGAATACGGGCATGAAGTATATACGAGTAAAGGATGCGTATGATTGTGAAGTATTGGATTCTATATTTATGTCAGAACCATCAGGTATGACATCCAATGTAACCATTCAGAAAAATGTCTCTTGTTTTGGCTTATCTGACGCTAAAGCGAAGGTAAATGTAGTCGGTGGACAGCCTCCATACGCCTACTTATGGTCAAATAATGTGACTTTGGATTCCAATATAACTCTAAATAGAGGCCCCCATTATGTAGTCATAACCGATACCAAAAATTGTAAAGATTCTGTCTCATTTAACATCACCCAACCAGACTCACTTCACGCAAGTTTTAATTTGTATCACCCTAGGTGTCATAATACATTAGGTTCGATAAAAGCAATACCTATAGGAGGCACAGCTCCATTTCAGTATTCCTTCAATGCTTCTGCTTTCAATACCACTGATTCATTTTTTAATCTGACTGGGACTAGTTATACTGTCGTAGTTAGAGATATAAACTTATGTAGCAAAATATTTAATCCAACTTTAATAACGCCAGCCCCTTTGACCGCAACATATAAAATGGACTCCATTCGATGTTTCGGAGCCAGTACTGGTAAAATTACAGTTAACCATTCTGGCGGTACAGGCACTAAAACAATTAGAAGTAATTCAATGGTGAATATAGGTGATACGGTGAAAAATCTGAGTGTAGGAAATTATTTAATTGAAGTATTAGATGTAAATAATTGTAAGGTAGATTCCTTGATGAATGTTCCTCAGTATCCGGATATAGTCATAACAACTCAAAAGGATACCATAAAATGTTTTGGAAATACAAATGCGGCTATGACTATTTCCGCTAGCGGAGGTGCAGGCGGATATTCCTATGGTATAAATGCTTCAGCCTTTGGGTCTTCTAATTTATTTACTGGATTGGCTGCTGGCGTTCAGACTGCCAAGGTGCGTGATCAGTATCAGTGTATAAAGTCGCAAAATGTAACGATTACACAAATAGATTCTATGGTTATTGTACCTCAGTTAACCCAGAATTTATGCTTTAAAGATAGCCTGGGAAAAGTAAAATTTTTAATTTCAGGTGGCACTCCGCCATATCTAATTTCATTTAATGGTTCTGCCAGTAATACTGTAGATACTTTTACCAAACTACCTGCTGGTACTTATAATTACAGCATTCGAGATTTTTATAATTGTATAAAAAATGGCACTGTGACCATTACTCAACCAAGTCAAATCCGAAGTCCAGCTATCATCGATAGTGTCAAATGTTTTAAACAGACCACTGGCAGTGTTATTGTGAATCCTTCTGGCGGCACTCCAGGCTATATGATTTCTTTTAATGGTCAGACCTTTACCTCAGCCAATACCTTTGTTAATCTAGCTGCGGGCTTTTACAATCTAAAAGTAAGAGATGCGAATCTATGTATCAAAGATACCAATGTAGAAGTTAAGTCAAGCGATACATTTTATTATACATATACGGTGGATAGTATAGACTGTAATAATGCTAGCAATGGTAGGGTAACAATAACTGCATTTGGAGGTAAACCACCTTACCAGTATAGATTAAATTCTGGCTTATTTACCACGAACAATGTAATTAACAATTTGCCACCTACCAATCATGTCATTCAAATTAGAGATTACTATAATTGTATCCTCAATCTAGCAGTGACTTTAACAAATCCTAGTCCTATTCTTATTAATATCGATAGTAATATAGGAAATCTATGTTCTAATGAAAGCAAAGGGAGACTAGAAGTTTCCTCATCTGGCGGTAAAATGCCACATACCTATAGCTGGTCTAATGGAGGGAATACGAATCGTGTGGTTAATTTAGCTGCTGCAAACTATACAGTCTCCGTGCGTGATTCTAAAAACTGTTTAAAAACAGCAGTTATGTCAGTTACCGAACCTCCAAATTTTAATGTAGTGGTGAATCAAAAGAATTTAAAATGTTTTGGAGATACAGATGGAAGTATAGCTTTAATCGTAACTGGGGCTAGTCCTATACCACCAGCAAATTATAGCTATAACTGGTCAAATGGAAATTCCACCTCTTCTATCACAAATTTAACATCAGGAATTTATTCTGTTACAATTACAGATAGAAATTTATGTACTACTATAAGAGTTTATAACCTCACACAACCTGATTCGATCTCTTACGAATTAAAAGCAACTAAGAGTCACTGTGCAGCTTCCAAGGATGGCAAACTAGATGTAACAAATCTGAAAGGAGGTACGGCTCCATTTTTCAAGTACAACTGGAGTCATGGTCCTTCTTCTATGAATGTTACCAATTTAGAACCTTTTCAATCTTATACTATCACCATTACAGATACCAATAACTGTCAAAAACAAAAAAAGGAATACATAGATACTATGTATGTGCTAAGAGTGAAACTAGATACCTTAGGTATTCCTAGGTGTCCATATAGTCTACTAAATCTGAGAATGCAACCTCTGACTGGCACAAACCCTATAGAGTTTAATCTGGGAAGTGTCCAGAACAATTCAGGAAATTTCATCAATCAGAAAAATTCTAAATATACCATTTTAGTTAAAGATGTATATGGTTGTGAATATTTGGATTCCTTAGACCTAGTGCCTAGGGATACTATGAAGCTCGAGTTAATCAAGTATCCCCCACCTTGCGAGACTGCCAATATATTCCCCGTAAAGGCATTAGTCACCGGGGGTAAGACACCCTATACCTTCGAATGGCCAAGAGCGTTTTGGGCGGTGAATGATTCTGCTAGATATAATCTGACAGGCTACTATGAGCTGGTAGTTCATGATAGCTATGGATGTAAAGTAGGAACATCCTTGAATCTTCGACTACCTGATGGAGCTTTACATGGGGTAATCGTAGAGAAGAAAAATTTGAGGTGTTATCAACTAAACGATGGTAGATTGAAAGTAGACGCTAAAGGCGGATATTCGCCCTATAAATATCTCTGGAATACGAAAGAAACTTCGCCTCTTATCACGAATCTTCAAGCGAATTTGCCCTATTCGGTTACGATTACTGATGATGAAAATTGTAACTATATAGTCTATGATACCTTGTCGCAACCAGATTCACTTTATCTAAATTCAAAATATGCGGACTTAAAATGTAAGGAGGATGTTAATGGCACGATTACAGTGTTTCCCTATGGAGGCGCACCACCATATTCATATCGTGTAGATAGCAGTAAAGGGTACACGAAAGAGCCTTACTTTTCGGGCTTGAGCTATGGTAACTACCTAGTTTCGATAAAAGATGATAGTGCATGCACAGACTCGAAACCTATTTATATAGACTATATCTATAAACTTACTTTGTCCCTCGATACCGTTTTTAATATAAAGACAGGAGAAACTATTCTTATAAATCCTGCATTGACTTTAACTCCTAGTTCTGCATTTTATATAGCTACATGGAGTCCAGGCTTAGGCTTGAGTTGTACAGATTGTCTTAGCCCAGAATTTAGCGGATATCAAACTACACGTTTCAATTTGAATTTGAAATATGGGGATGGTTGTATAGCAGATTTCTCCACTATAGTCAAAGTCGAAGGAACAGAAAGTGATGAACTCTTTGTTCCGAATGCCTTCTCCCCTCATGCTGAAAAATCAGAAAATCTAACGTTCAAAGCTTATGCCAATCGGGTCTTGCGTTTCGAAATGGCTGTCTATAACCGATGGGGAGAGAAAGTCTTCGAAACAGATGATATTCGCCTAGGCTGGGATGGAACCTACAAAGGGGAGCCTGCTGCCAAAGGAGTCTATACATATACCCTTCGCTTAACTAAGTTAGATGGTATTCGTTTAGTGAAGTCTGGGGAGGTGAGTTTGTTTTAGGAAATGGTAAAGCTGGATGTAAAGTTCAAATTCCTTTATTTCTTAAGCCTAATCTTTATGTTAATAGACACATTATCAAGCGTTTCTATTGTTTATAATTAAAACGATACTTGATTTTCAAAAAAATACGATTTTTTTAGGAAAAAGTACTACCTTTGCACTCCCTTAGAAAAAAAGGGAAAAACAACAAATCATCCGTTTTGAGGTGTAGAAGCCTAGGATTTTGTTGATTAGAATTCGCTGATTTACAGCTATTTTAGACTAGTGTCTAATTTTTTCTTTTCAATAAAATTTATCTAGTTATCTTTGCACCCTCAAAAAAATGTCAGGGAAGACTTGGTCATAGTGCCAAATCGCTTTGGTATCAAGGATTAAAACGAAAAAGAGAAAAGTAAATAGACAATATGAGTCAAAGAATTAGAATAAAATTGAAGTCGTACGACCACAATCTAGTAGATAAGTCTGCTGAGAAAATCGTAAAATCAGTAAAGGCTACTGGTGCTGTAGTGTCTGGACCTATTCCATTACCTACGCACAAGAATATCTTTACCATCTTGCGTTCTCCACACGTAAACTCTAACTCTAAAGAGCAGTTTCAATTGTGTACTTATAAGAGACTATTAGATATTTACTCTTCTTCATCTAAGACCGTAGATGCACTCATGAAGTTAGAATTACCTTCTGGTGTTGATGTAGATATTAAAATATAATTAATCACTTAAAAATAAGCTTAACCATAGCCGCTGTTAAATCATGAAAGGAATAATAGGAAAAAAACTAGGAATGATGAGCTACTTCGATGACAAAGGAAAAAGCATCGGATGTACCATTATCGAAGCTGGTCCATGTGTGGTAACGCAAGTAAAAACACAAGAAGTGGATGGCTACAATGCTCTTCAAATTGGATTTGAAGAGAAAAAAGAAAAAAACACTTCAGCAGGAATGAAGGGTCATTTCGCAAAATCTAACACCACTCCAAAGAAAAAATTAGTAGAAATCGCTGGACATGAAGGTAAAAACCTTGGAGATACCATTTCTGCTGCTGACTTTGCTGAAGGCGATGTGGTAGAAATCGTAGGTATTTCTAAAGGAAAAGGATTTCAAGGTGTCGTGAAAAGACATGGCTTCTCTGGAGTAGGTATGGGATCACACGGTCAGCATGACAGACAGAGAGCTCCAGGTTCTATTGGTGCTTCTTCCTTCCCATCAAGAGTTTTCCCTGGTACGAGAATGGCCGGTAGAATGGGCGGTGATCAAGTGAAATTGAAAGGAATCAAAGTATTGAAAGTAATCGAAGATAAAAATGTACTAGTAGTTAAAGGTTCTGTGCCTGGCGCAAATGGTTCATACGTAGTCCTTCAAAATAAAAAATAAGCTAAGTGATGAAAATAGATATATTAAATATTGACGGTAAGTCTACAGGTAAAAGTATCGAATTGGATGAGGCGGTGTTCGCTATTGAACCCAATGACCATGCATTGTATCTTGCTGCTAAATTATATTTGGCAAATCAAAGACAAGGCACGCACAAGACAAAAGAAAGAGGTGAGGTAGCTGGCTCTACTAAAAAGCTTCATAGACAAAAAGGAACAGGTGGATCTAGAAAAGGCTCTATCAAAAACCCAGTTTTCGGTAATGGTAGAATTTTCGGTCCTAGACCTAGAAATTATTCATTCAAGTTGAATAAAAAAGTAAAGACATTAGCTACTAAGTCTGCACTTTCTTATAAAACCAAAGAAAACAATATTATCGTAGTCGAAGATTTTAACTACAATGAACCAAAGACGAAAAATTTCGTAAGCACATTATCCAATTTAAATTTATCCAATAATAAATCAATATTTGTAATTTCAACTACAGATAGTAACGTAGCTTTGAGTTCACGAAATATTCCAAATACTTTGACAGTGCGTCCTAGTGATTTGAATACATATGATATTATGAATTGTGATAAATTGGTAATTTGTGAGAGCAGTGTATCATTATTAACTGAAAGATTAAAATAAGAAATCATGCAAGGGACAAAAAGAGTTTTAATCAGACCACTTGTTACAGAAAAGAGCAATCTAGTAACAGAGAAGCAAAATAAATATGTGTTTATCGTAGATAGAAAATCTACGAAAGCAGAAATCAAATCTGCGGTAGAATCATATTTCAATGTAGATGTAGTAGCAGTAAACACTTCTATCACTCCAGGTAAAGTGACTACTAAAATGACAAAAAAAGGTATGGTATCTGGTAGAAAATCAGCTGCTAAAAAAGCTTATATTACATTGAAAGAAGGTAATACGATAGACATTTACAGTTAATCGATTCTTCAAATTAATTAGAGTAGAAAATTAGATAAAGATGGCAATCAAGAAATATAGACCGATAACCCCAGGTATGAGACATAGAATAGGTAATACCTATTCTGAGATAACGACAAGTACTCCTGAGAAATCATTAACTACTACACTGAGATCCTCTGGTGGTAGAAATAACCAAGGTAGAATGACAATGCGTTACTTGGGTGGTGGTAATAAGAAGCAGTATAGAATCATCGATTTCAAGAGAAATAATTTTGGAATCGAAGGAGAGGTTAAAACAATCGAATACGATCCATATAGAACTGCTTTCATTTGCTTAGTAGTTTTCAAAAACGGTGATAAGAGATATGTATTGGCTCCTGCAGGTATCAAAGTAGGTCAGAAAATTATTTCTGGACCAGGTTCTGCACCAGAGTTAGGAAACACATTACCTTTGAGTGAAGTGCCTCTAGGTTCAATGATTCATAATGTCGAATTACAACCAGGAAGAGGGGCTCAAATGGTAAGAAGCGCAGGTACTAGTGCTCAATTGCTTTCCAGAGAAGGTAAATACGCTCTTTTAAAGTTGAGCTCAGGTGAGAATAGATTGGTTTTAGCCAATTGCTTAGCGACTATAGGTACTGTTTCAAATGGAGACCATTCTCTAGAGGTGAAAGGTAAAGCAGGTAAAAGCAGACATATCGGAAGAAGACCTAGAGTAAGAGGTGTAGCTATGAACCCAGTCGATCACCCAATGGGTGGTGGTGAAGGTAGATCAACAGGTGGTCACCCAAGATCTAGAAACGGTCAGAAGGCTAAGGGTCTTAAGACAAGAGATGTAAATAAGGCAAGTAGCAGACATATAATATCTAGAAAGAAAAAATAATTTTCGAATAAACATATAACGAAAAACGAAAAGAAATGGCAAGATCACTGAAAAAAGGACCATATGTAGCATATACTTTATTGAAAAAAGTAGAAACTGCAAATGATGCAAACAAAAAAGTAACCATTAAGACTTGGAGCAGAGCCAGTATGATTATTCCTGATATGGTAGGTCATACCTTCGCTGTACATAATGGAAATAAATTTTTCCCAGTCTATGTTACAGAAAATATGGTAGGACATAAGTTAGGAGAATTCGCACCGACAAGACAATTCAAAGGTCACTCTTCTAAGAAAATTAAATAATAAAGTAAGTATATAAACGGATAACTGAATAAACTGAAAAGTAATGGAAGCTGTAGCAAAATTAAATAACTGCCCTACCTCTCCTCGTAAGATGAGACTAGTAGCAGATATCATAAGAGGAAAAGAGGTCAATGAAGCTCTAAACATACTGAAGTTCTCAAAGAAAGAGCCTGCTGTCAAATTGCACAAACTACTCTTATCAGCAGTGAATAACTGGGAGCAAAAAAGTGGTGATAGTGCAGATAGTGTAAATCTTTTCGTAAAAACTATCATGGTGAATGAAGGTAAAATGCTGAAGAGATTTCAACCTGCACCACAAGGAAGAGCATACAGAATCAGAAAAAGAAGTAACCACGTATCAATCATTTTAGATAACAAAAACTCATAAGAATAATGGGACAAAAGACGAATCCAATTGCAAATAGATTAGGTATTATCAGAGGATGGGAATCTAACTGGTATGGTGGTAAAGATGCTGCTAGCAAAATGGCAGAAGATGAGAAGATAAGAGCATATATCGAGAAAAAAATAGCTAAGGCTGGTATAGCTAAGGTAGTTATCGAAAGAACATTGAAGAGAGTTACTGTGACGATTCATACCTCTAAACCAGGTATCGTAATAGGTAAAGGAGGCCAAGATGTAGAGTTATTGAAAAAAGATTTAGATAAATTGACTGGGAAAGAAATCCAGATCAATATTATGGAGGTAAAGAATCCGGAATTGGATGCGAATATCGTAGGTGAAAATATCTGCAAACAAATCGAGGCCAGAGTAGCCTATAAAAGAGCTATAAAAATGGCATTAGCAGCTACTATGAGAGCAGGAGCTGAAGGTATTAAGGTGAGAGCCTCTGGTAGATTAGGTGGAGTGGAGATGGCTAGAACGGAAGAATTCAAGTTAGGTAGAACACCATTACATACTTTCAGAGCTGATATAGACTATACCTGGAAAGAAGCATTGACTATCTACGGAAAAATCGGTGTGAAAGTTTGGATATGTAGAGGTGAAATGCTAGGTAAAGTAGATTTAACTCCGAATCAAGAACAAGCTGGTGACAAAGGCGGTAAAATGACATCGAATAGAGGTGAAGGTGGAAGAGACAATAGAAGAGGTGGCGGAGATAGAGAAGGTAACCGAAGAGGTGGAGATAGAGAAGGCAATAGAAGAGGTGGAGATAGAGATAGAAGATAATATTTAGTAGAAAAAATAGAGAAATATGTTACTCCCTAAAAGAACGAAATTTAGAAAGCAATTTAAAGGAAAGATTAAAGGAAATGCCACGAGAGGTTTTGAACTTCTTCAAGGCTCTTTCGGATTAAAAAGCTTAGACGAAGGATGGATTACAAATAGACAAATTGAATCTGCCCGTATCGCTTTAACTAGATATATGAAGAGAGAAGGACAGGTTTGGATCAAAATATTTCCAGACAAGCCTATCACCAAGAAACCAGCTGAGGTACGTATGGGTAAGGGTAAAGGTAACCCAGAAGGCTGGGTGGCAGTGATTAAGCCAGGAACTATATTGTTCGAAATTGACGGTGTACCATCTGAGGTGGCGAACGAGGCTTTAAGACTAGCTGCTCAGAAAATGCCTTGTAAGTGTAAAATCATTACAAGACACGATTACGTAGAAGCATAATTATTGTAGAGAGAAATATAAGATTTTCTAGAAAATATAAAAATAAGGAAATGGCAAAGAATGCGAAAAAAGTAAACTATAATGATATGGCTAAGGAAGATTTAGTCAAGAGCATAGTTCAGGAGAAGCAAAAATACTACAAGATGCAGTTTAATCATGCGGTATCACCGCTCGCTAATCCAATAGAATTGAGAATAGCAAGAAGAAATATAGCTAGAATGTTAACAGCCTTAGCTAGTAAATAATTTATATAGAAACATTTAGTCATGGAAGTAAGAAATAAAAGAAAAGAAATTCAAGGTAAAGTAGTCAGTGATAAAAGAGACAAGACTATTACAATACTAGTAGAGAAAAAGATAAAGCATCCATTATATGGAAAGGTTATGAAATCTTCTAAGAAATTTCAGGCTCATGATGAAAATAATGAGTGCAAAGTAGGCGATATTGTGAAGGTGATGGAGACTAGACCATTGAGTAAAACGAAGCGTTGGAGATTGATAGAAATTTTAGAAAGAGCTATCTAAGTATATTGAAAAAAATAAAATAAGAAGGGTAGCAATCATTTATTACCCACTGTCAACTGAATAAACTAAAAGAAATGATACAACAAGAGTCGAGACTAAATGTAGCAGACAATAGCGGAGCAAAAGAAGTTCTTGTCATAAGAGTTTTAGGTGGTACTAAGAGAAGATATGCTTCTATTGGCGACCAAGTAATTGTAACGGTAAAGAAAGCTTTACCTCAGGCAGGTATAAAAAAAGGAATCGTATCGAGAGCTGTAGTCGTGAGAACGAAGAAGCAAACAAGAAGAAAAGATGGTTCATATATCCGATTTGATGACAATGCTTGTGTGTTGTTAAATGCTTCTGATGAGCCAAGAGGATCGCGTATTTTCGGTCCAGTGGCTAGAGAATTAAGAGATTCAAACTTTATGAAAATTGTTTCATTGGCACCAGAGGTACTATAATTCAAATAGCAAACACAACGATAAAAACGTACGAAAATGATAAAGTTAAAAATAAAGAAAGGAGATACAGTACAAGTAATAGCTGGTGATGATAAAGGAAAATCAGGAGTTATTAAGTCTGTAGATGTTAAGAAAATGAGAGTATTGGTAGAAGGTATCAATATGGTGAAGAGACATACAAAACCATCAGCTTCTAAACCTGAAGGTGGTATCATAGAAAAAGAGGCTCCTATCCATGTGAGCAATGTTATGCTTTTGGATGCAAAGGGAAATGCTTCTAGAGTCGGTAAAAAGAAAGAAGGTGACAGCTGGGTAAGATTTTCAAAAAAATCAGGAGAGATTATTAAGTAATAAAATAAAAGAATCATGAGTTATATACCAAGATTACAAGAAAGATATAAAAAAGAAATAGTCAAGCAGATGACTGAGAAATTCGGTTATAAGTCTGTCATGCAGGTTCCTAGACTTCAGAAAATAGTGTTGAACCAAGGTGTGAAAGGTGCCGTAGCTGATAAGAAATTAGTCAACAATGCTGTAGAAGAAATGACAATAATTTCTGGACAAAAAGCAGTAGCCACATATTCTAAGAAAGATATTGCAAATTTCAAATTGCGTTCTGGTATGCCTATTGGAGCTAAAGTGACTTTGAGAAGCAATCAGATGTATGAATTCTTAGATCGATTTGTTTCTGTTTCTTTACCACGGGTAAGAGATTTCAGAGGAATAAATAATAAAGGTTTTGATGGAAGAGGTAACTACAATATGGGTATAACTGAGCAAATTATCTTCCCAGAAATAGATATCGATAAGATCAATAAAATCTCTGGTATGGATATTACGTTCGTAACCTCGGCGAAGACAGATGCAGAGTGTTTTGAACTGTTAAAATTACTAGGACTACCTTTCAAAAGCTAATCAACTGAAACAACGGATAATAGAATAAACTGAAAATATGGCAAGTAAATCAATCATAGCAAGAGAAGTTAAAAGAGCTAAACTAGTAGCAAAGTTTGCTGAAAAAAGAAAAGCTCTTAAAGAAGAAGGAAATTGGTTAGAGTTAGATAAGCTACCAAAAAATTCTTGTAAGAATAGACTGCACAATAGATGTCAAATCACAGGAAGACCAAAAGGTTATATTAGACATTTTGGAATTTCACGTAACGTATTTAGAGAATTAGCTTCGTATGGCAAACTACCTGGTGTGACAAAAGCAAGCTGGTAGAATTGAGGATAAAATAAACAAATAACTAATAAAGAAGAAATATGTATACAGATCCAATTTCAGATTATTTGACAAGAGTGAGAAATGCACAAGCTGCAGGTCATAGAATTGTAGAGATTCCAGCATCTAATCTAAAGAAAAAAATCACGGAAATATTACACGATCATGGATTCATTGCAAAATATAAGTTTGAGAATGAAGCTTTCGGTGGTCAAGGTGTTATCAAGATAGCATTAAAGTATGATCCTGTGACTAGACAGCCTGTTATTAGAACTATCAAGCGTTTGAGTAGACCAGGATTAAGAGCCTATGCTTCTTGTAATGAAATACCTAGAACCATGTCAGGATTAGGAGTCACGATTTTAAGTACACCTAAAGGCGTTATCACAGATAAAGAAGCTAGAAAATTGAATGTAGGCGGAGAATTGATTTGTTCTGTAAGCTAATATAAATACAAGTTAATACAAACTGTAAATCGATAAAAAGAAAAAAGTATGTCACGAATTGGTAAAAATCCTATTACAATCCCAGCGGGAGTAGAGGTGAAGTTTAATAATGGACAAGTTACCGTTAAAGGTAAAAAAGGAGAATTGGTCCAGGCTATCGATAGAGATATAAATGTGAAAATAGATGGAAGTGAACTGACAGTAGAAAGACCTACTGAGCAGAAGAGACACAAAGCGATGCATGGTCTATATAGAGCATTAATAAACAATATGGTTGTAGGTGTATCAGAGGGATATACTAAGAAAATGGAGATGATCGGTGTAGGTTTTAGATGTTCTAATCAAGGTCAACTGCTAGAATTGGCGGTTGGATATTCTCACCCTGTAGTGTTTATGATACCAAGTGAAATCAAAGTATCTACAGCTATGGAAAAAGGTACTCCTCCTACCATTACGTTAGAGTCACATGATTTGCAATTATTAGGTCAGGTAGCAGCAAGAATACAGAAGATAAGAAAACCTGAGCCATATAAAGGAAAAGGTATCAAGTTCCAAGGTCAAGAATTGAGAAAGAAAGCTGGAAAAGCTGGCGCTAAGAAGTAATATTAAGGTATCGAGTTTAAGGTATTAAGATTAAAATAGAATTGAAATGATAAATAAATCTGAGAGAAGAGAAAAAATTCACAAGAAAATACGTTCAAAAATTACAGGAACGACTGAAAAGCCTCGTATGACTGTCTATAGAAGTAATAAGCAAATCTATGTGCAGTTGATAGACGATATCAATGGTAACACCTTAGTATCTGCAAGTTCGAAAGAAATAAAAGATGGTGGACCAAAGTCTGATGTATCTGCTAAGGTAGGCAAGGCTATCGCAGAGAAAGCAAGTTCTAAAGGTATAGGCTCCGTGGTATTTGATAGAAGTGGTTTTTTATATCATGGAAGAGTAAAAGCATTAGCAGAAGCTGCTAGAGAAGCAGGACTTAAATTTTAATATCAACGACTATAACAAATTATCAGTATGACGAATACAGTAAATAGTATAAAGGCAAGTGAACTAGAACTTAAAGAAAAAGTTGTAGCTCTAAGAAGAGTAGTAAAGGTCACTAAAGGTGGTCGTCACTTTAGTTTTTCTGCTACAGTAGTTATCGGTAACGGTAGCGGTGTAGTAGGATATGGACAAGGTAAAGCAAAAGAAGTAACTGATGCTATTCAAAAAGGAATTGATGATGCTAAAAAGCATTTGATTACAGTACCTGTTTTGAATGGAACTATTCCTCATGAGCAGACAGGAAAATTCGGTGCTGGAAAGGTATTGATTAAGCCTGCAACAAATGGTACGGGTGTTATCGCTGGTGGAGCTATGCGAACAGTACTTGAAAGTGCGGGTATCCATAACGTATTGGCTAAATCGCAAGGTACATCAAATGCTAATAACGTTATCAAAGCGACGTTTGATGCCCTTTCAAAATTGAGAACTCCTTCTACCATAGCTTTCAATAGAAGTGTAAAAATGGATAAAGTATTCAACGGTTAAAAATAAGATACTACTGCAAACTGAACAAACTGTAAACTGAACAAACTGCAAAATATGAGCAAGGTAAGAATAACACAAGTTAAAAGTTCTATAGATAGAAGCAAGGACCAGAAAGCTACATTGATAGCATTGGGTTTGCGTAAAATGAATCAATCGCGCGAGGTGGAGTTAAATCCAGCGATGGAAGGAATGATCAATAAAGTAAAACACTTATTGTCAGTAGAAAATCTGTAATAGTATTAAATAGAAAATACATAGTATAATGAAGTTACATGAATTGAAGCCAGCAAAAGGCGCAGTTAAAAGTTCAAAAAGAGTAGGTAGAGGACAAGGTTCTGGTAAAGGTGGAACATCTACTAGAGGTCATAAAGGTGCTCAGTCTAATTCTGGCTATTCTCAAAAGAGAGGATTCGAGGGAGGACAGATGCCATTACAAAGAAGAATACCTAAAAAAGGATTCAAATCTTTGAACAAAGTAGAATATGTTCCATTCAATTTAACTAAGATTAATGAATTGGTAACTAAGTACGCCATGACCGAATTTTCTTTCGAAACATTGAGAGAAAATAGAGTTATTCAAAAATTTGACAAAGTTAAAGTATTAGCTCATGGAGAATTGACAATCTCAGTTCCTATGAAAGTTCATGCTATCAGCGCTAAAGCGAAAGAGGCAGCTGAGGCGAAAGGTTGTAATGTATCAATTATTTAGTACTAAGAATTATAAACACCTTATCTAGACCATGAAAGGATTTATTGAAACTATAAAGAGTATCTGGAGTATAAAAGAACTTAGAAATAAGATTTATTATACATTAATTTTATTAGCTATTTATAGATTGGGTACGCATATTGTACTACCAGGTATTGATTTAGCTTCAATTAAAGATATAGGTAAGAGTGCTGAAGGTGGTTTATTAGGGTTATTTAATATGTTTGCTGGTGGTGCTTTTGCGCAGGCCTCAATATTCGGATTAGGTGTTATGCCATACATCTCTGCTTCTATCGCTATGCAGCTTTTAGGGTTTGTAATTCCTTCATTTAAGAAATTACAGATGGAAGGTGAAAGTGGTCGCAGAACGATAAATCAGTATACACGATATTTAACCATTTTATTCACATTATTCCAAGGTGCAGGATATATTACCTTTCTTCGTGGGCTGGGGATGCAGCCTGCAGCCGGTATCAATACAACCTTCTTCACTATTATGACTATGTTTGTATTGACCTCAGGTACATTATTCGTAGTATGGTTAGGTGAAAGAATTACTGAACGAGGACTTGGTAATGGTGTATCTATCATAATTATGGCAGGTATTATAGCACGTTTACCTGTATCATTTTACAACGAATTGCAGGCAAAGCAAGTTTCTACGGGAGGTCTTGTCTTAATTCTCATGGAATTATTGTTGTTCGTATTTGTTATTATGGTTACTATTCTTGTACTACAAGCTACTAGAAAAGTTGCAGTACAGTATGCCAGAAGAATCGTAGAAGGTGGAGGTATGAGTGTCATCCCTGGTAGAAGACAATCAGCTCCCAGTTCAAAAGATGAGGCATCTGAAGTAGCAGGGAGTGTGCGACAATATTTACCTTTGAAGTTGAATACTGCAGGTGTAATGCCTATCATTTTTGCTCAAGCAGTTATGTTCCTTCCTTCATTATTGGGGCAGTTTAAAATTATTGACCCGAATAGCACATTGATGATTAACTTAACCAATCCTAGTGGTGTGGTATATAATTTAGTGGTTTTTGCAATGGTTGTTGTCATGACATTTTTGTATACTGCTATTGTTATGAGCCCTTCTCAAATGGCGGATGATTTAAAGAGAAATAATGGATTTATACCAGGTGTAAAACCAGGAAGTGAAACGGCAGATTATCTAGATATGATTATTTCTAGAATCACCCTTCCAGGTTCTATTTTCCTAGGACTTATAGCTATATTCCCATTCTTTGTTACTTTATTTTTAAAGGTGGATCAGCAGTGGGCTAGCTTTTATGGAGGCACTTCATTGTTGATAGCCATTGGAGTTATTTTAGATACTATTATGCAGGTTGATGGTCATCTTGCGCATAAAAAATATGATGGCTTGACGGACTACAATAAGTTGCAAAGTCGTCAATTTTCAGAAGTTTAACTTAGTCTTCTAAATTCCCACTATTTTGAAAAGACTTCAAATCAAAACAGATGAGGAGATTGAAATTATGCGTGAAAGCTGTGAATTGGTTTCAAGGGTTCATGAACTCATGGCCAAAGAACTTCGAATAGGTAAGACAGGCGTAGAATTAGATAAATTAGCAGAGGAATTTATAAGAGACCACCAGGCAAAACCTTCTTTCAAAGGGTATGGCGGTTTTCCATACACCTTGTGTATTTCACCAAACTATACTGTGGTACATGGATTTCCAAGTAATATTCCTTTTAAGGAAACGGACATAGTTTCTATCGATTGTGGGGTTTATTATAAAGGATTTCATGGGGATTGTGCATATTCTTATGCATTTGGACGGGTGGATACCGAAACTTTAAGACTAATGGAAGTGACTAAAAAGTCACTTCAATTAGGTGTAGATATGGTAAAAGCGGGAGTAAGAACAGGAGATTTAGGACATGAAATTCAATCTTATTGTGAAAAACATGGCTATTCTGTAGTAAGAGAGCTTGTAGGTCACGGCGTAGGAAGAGACTTGCACGAAGCACCAGATGTGCCTAATTATGGAAAAAAGGGCAAAGGAGATATTCTTAAGAGAAATATCGTGATAGCTATAGAACCGATGATAAACATGGGGAAAAAGGATGTTTATACTGCAGAGGATAAATGGACTGTAAACACAAATGATCATAAAATGTCTGCCCATTATGAGCATACGGTTTGGGTCAGATTAGATGATGCTGAGGCTTTAACTAGGCATGATTGGTGCGAAGAAGCGATAAAAATGAATAAAGAACTCATTTTTGTCTAAAAAAAATGCAAAAAAAGGAAGTTGCTTAGATAAAATGTAATATCTTTGCCGACCTAAAAAATTAAATGGGTAAACAGGATTTAATAAAAATTGACGGTGAAATTGTGGAAGCCCTCTCTAATGCTATGTTTAGAGTGAAGCTTCAAAATGGACACGAGATTATTTCCACAATTTCTGGGAAGATGAGGATGAATTATATTAAAATCCTTCCTGGAGACAAGGTAGCTGTTGAGATGAGTCCTTATGATTTGAATAGAGGAAGAATTACATTTAGGTATAAGTAGTAAAAAAAGACTGAATAAACTGTATAAAAATGAAAGTAAGAGCATCTATAAAGAAAAGAAGTGAAGACTGCAAAATTGTGCGCAGAAAAGGCAGGTTGTATGTCATCAACAAGAAAAATCCTAAATTCAAACAAAGACAAGGTTAATAACCACTTTTAAATAACATTAATATCAAAGTTAAATGGCGAGAATAGCAGGTATCGACTTACCAAAAAACAAGAGAGGCGAAATAGGGTTAACTTACGTTTTCGGAATCGGGAGATCTACAGCAGTAGAAATCTTGAGCAAATTGTCTATGGATAAAAACATGAAAGTCAATCAATGGACAGATGAGCAAATAGCTGAAATTAATAAGTATATTGCAGATAATTGCACAGTAGAAGGGGAATTGAGATCTGAGGTACAATTGAATATAAAAAGACTTCAGGATATAGCGTGCTACAGAGGCATTAGACATAGAAAAGGCTTGCCTTTGAGAGGTCAATCTACTAAGAATAATGCTAGAACTAGAAAAGGCAAGAAGAAAACAGTAGCAAATAAGAAAAAAGTAACTAAATAAACATTAGAATCTAGAAGTAAGAATTTAGGAATTAGATTGTACTAAGTTCAGACTAAAAAAATATAACAAATGGCAAAGACGACTAAACAAAGTGCTAAAAAAAGAGTTGTAAAAGTAGAGAAGGAAGGACAAGTCCATATTAACGCTACTTTTAATAACATTATTATTTCTTTCACAAACAATACAGGCCAAGTTATTTCTTGGGGTAGCGCTGGAAAAGCTGGATTCAGAGGTTCAAAAAAGAATACTCCATATGCAGCTCAAATGGCATGCGATGATGCAGCTAAAGTAGCCTACGAAGCAGGTTTAAGAAAGGTGGAGGTTTTTGTTAAAGGTCCTGGAGCAGGTAGAGAAAGTGCTATTAGAACCGTAGTAACAAATGGTATGGAAGTATCGGTAATAAAGGATATCACTCCTATGCCACACAATGGATGTCGCCCTCCTAAAAAGAGAAGAGTTTAATTTATAACGTAATAACTAACAACTAATAACTAGTTTATGGCAAGATATAGAGGTCCTAGTACCAAAATCGCTAGAAAATTCGGAGAAGAAATTTTTGGATATGACAAATATTTCCAAAGAAGAAAATATGCTCCTGGTCAACATGGACAGTCAAGAAAGAGAAAGTCTCAGAGTGAGTATGCTATTCAGTTGAGAGAAAAGCAAAAAGCAAAATATACTTACGGGTTACTAGAAAGACAATTTTATAAGACATTTGAGAAAGCCTTAAGTAAGCATGGTGTAACAGGTGAAGTATTACTCCAATTGCTAGAAGCTAGATTAGATAATACCGTTTTCAGATTAGGCTTTGCTGCTACCAGAAGACAAGCTAGGCAAGTGGTTCTTCATAAGCATGTAACAGTGAATGATAGAGTAGTTAACATTCCTTCTTTTTCTTTAAAGCCAGGAGATGTGGTAGCTATAAGAGAAAAGTCCAAATCTTTGGATCTTGTGAGCTCAGCTTTGGCTAACACAGAGAGAAAATTCTCTTGGTTAGATGTTAATGATAACCTGAAAGAAGGTAAATTTATCAACTACCCTACAAGAGATGAGATTCCTGAGAAAATTAACGAGCAGTTAATCGTAGAATTGTATTCAAAATAATAGTCTTTAATCAAGTATTAAATAACCATTAAGTTTTAAGAAGCAGAGACAAGTCAATTTTCGACTTAGAACTGACAACTGACGACTGAAAAAACCAATATATATGTCCATTTTACCATTTCAGAAGCCAAATAAAATATTAATGAATAAGTCGACTGAGTTCGAAGGAAACTTTGAATTCAAGCCGTTAGAGCCTGGCTTCGGTGTTACTATAGGGAACTCTATCCGACGTGTTCTCTTGTCATCATTAAGCGGATATGCTATCACTGGTGTAAAAATCGAAGGTATTCAACACGAATTCTCTACGATACCTGGTATATTAGAGGATACTACCGAGATGATTCTGAATTTGAAGCAGGTAAGATTTAAAAAGGCTACAGAGGCGGAGGTTTCACACGAGAAAATTAATCTTACGATTAAAGGTAAAAATCAGTTTACCGCTGGTGATATAGGTAAAGCAACTTCTTCATTTGAAGTAGTTAATCCTGATCTCGTGATTTGCAATTTTGATGGAGCTTCTGCGCTGAATCTTGAAATTTCTGTTCAGAAAGGACGTGGTTACGTATCTGCTGAGGAGAATATCATGCCCGAAATGCCAATAGGTTATATTCCAATCGATTCAATTTTCTCTCCTATAAGAAATGTACAGTATGATATCGAAAATTTCCGTGTAGAGCAAAGAACAGACTTTGAAAAATTGAATATCAATATCAAAACAGATGGTACAATTCATCCAGAATATGCTATCAAAGAGGCTTCTAAAATATTAGTTCAGCACTTATTGTTATTGACTGATGAGAAAATAACTTTGGATGTACAAGAGGTGAAGAAAGAGGTGGTCGTAGACGAGCATTCTATGTACATGAAAAAATTACTAAAAACTCCTCTAGAAGATTTAGATCTTTCAGTAAGAGCTTTCAATTGTTTGAAGACAGCAAAAATCGAGACATTGGAGGAGCTTGTACAGTTCGATACAAACGATTTATTGAAGTTTAGAAACTTTGGTAGAAAATCTTTGGTAGAAATCGAAGAACTATTAGTAGAGAAGGGTCTTTCTTTCGGTATGGATATAGCGAAGTATAGATTACACGAAGAAGATTAATGGGTGAAAAGTAGAAAGTGAAAAGTAGAAAGAGTAATTTATTACCACCAAACTTTCACCTTTTTGCTTTAAACTTTTAACTAAAGTAAAGGTCATTAGTCGCCTTAAAGGCTATAAAAAAAAATTATTTCTTAATTTCTTATTGCATACCTGATACGGTGCAATTAGTTTAAAAACAAAAAAAATGAGACACGGTAACAAGGTGAATCACCTAGGCAGGAAAACTGCACACAGAAAAGCGCTATTAATGAATCTTTCTAATGCGCTCATTCAGCACAAAAGAATCACAACCACATTGGCAAAGGCAAAAGAGCTAAGAAAGCATATTGAGCCTTTAATCAATAAGACTAAAAATGATAGCACGCACAATAGACGGATTCTATTCTCATATCTTCAGGATAAAGAAAGTATTAAAGAACTTTTTGGCGTTATCGCTGATAAAGTAGCTAATAGACCAGGTGGTTATACAAGAATCATCAAACTAGGCTTTAGAAAAGGAGATGCCGCAGATATAGCTATGATCGAATTGGTAGATTTCAATGAAATCTATGTAAAAGAAACTAAAGCAGCTACAGGCAAGACTAGAAGAGGTCGATCTAAGAAATCGGCTGCTGTAGCAGAATCAAAAGCAGAGGAGACTGCTACAAATGAAGAGCTTGTAGAAGATGTGGCTGAAGTAGAAAATGTGTCAGAAGCATTGGAAGAAATAGCTCAAGATACGGCAGATGAAGCTGCTCCTGAAGTAGCAGAGTCTAGTGCAGAAACTAATGAAGCTACAGAAGAAACTAAATAAGAATAATCATTCGGTATAAACAAAAATGGACTATCAATTGATAGTCCATTTTTATTTAGGGTCTGCTGAAAAACTCAGAAGTGGGCCAAATACGAGTCATCAAGCCGAAGCTGTATAGACATACTGCGAGGTAAAGATGGCGAAGTAGTTGGTGTGCTTCTGAGTAGCCAAAAATTCTTGCTGATAACTGTAAGATCTTTAGGCACGAACTCCAGTAAACTTGTTTTTACAATTTGCATTTTTGGGTTAGAACCTTTTTGCAATGTTTTGACTATCAATTGTTTTGACGTTTTTGAGCAGACCCTATTTAGTATGGTCTACTCCTATGACAGCCCCACTATCTTCCCATTATCATCTATGTCAATATTCACAGAATTAGGGATCTTTGGTAGTCCTGGCATACGCATGACATCTCCTAGCAGAGCCACTATAAATCCGGCACCACTCGATATTTCAAATTCTCTTACATTAATTTCAAAACCTGTAGGACGACCTATTTTTTTCTCATTGTCACTAAAGCTGGCTGGTGTCTTAGTCATACAGACTGGCATATGATATAAGCCTAATTTTTGAATCAGCTTTAACTGTGACTTAGCTTTCGCAGAAAAGGCAACATTTGCCGCACCATAAATTTCTTTAGCTATGATATTAATCTTTTCTTCGAGTGTATGCTTTTCATTGCAGAGTGGTTGGAAGTTGTTTTTGCCACTTTCGATCTCTTCTATCACCATACCTGCTAGTTCCGCAGAACCTTGACCTCCATCGACAAAAGCTGTACTCCTAGACACTTTGACACCCATTGCAGAACATAGCTCTTTCAATTTATTGATTTCAGCATCGGTGTCGAAAGGAAATGCATTGATACAAACGATAGGAGTTATTCCAAATTTTTTGATATTCTCGATGTGCTTTTCTAGATTACAAAATCCCTTCTCTATGAATTCTATACTTTCTTTGGTCAAATCTTCTGCGCTACAGCCTCCATGATGTTTGATGGCTCTTACGGTGGCTACTATCACAGCTGCATCGGGTTTCAATCCATTCGGAGCACATTTGATATGCATAAATTTCTCTGCACCCAGATCTGAACCAAAGCCCGCTTCTGTCACTACATAATCAGCCAAAGAAAGCCCCATTTTCGTAGCAATAATAGAATTGGTACCCTGGGCTATACTCGCAAATGGACCTCCATGTAAAATAGTAGGAGTTCCTTCTAATGTCTGTACCAGATTTGGTTTGATGGCATCTTTCATTAAAACAGCCATCGCACCAATACTTTTCAAATCTTTTGCATAAATCGCTTCACCGGTATATGTTTGACCAATATATATATTCGACATTCTTCTTTTCAAATCTTCCATATCTTTTGATAGACAAAGGATAGCCATGATTTCGGATGCAGGCGTAATGTTAAATCCATCCTCTCGCACAACTCCATTAGCCTTGCCACCTGTTCCTATGATAATTTGTCTGAGACTTCTATCATTCATATCCATGACCCGCTTCCAAGCGATAGTTCTTGGGTCTATTTGTAACGAATCTTTGCCGTTATGTAGATCATTATCTATCACAGCTGATAATAAATTATTAGTCTTCTCGATAGCTGCAAAATCACCAGTAAAATGTAAATTAATGTCCTCCATAGGGACTACCTGCGAGTATCCACCGCCTGCTGCTCCGCCCTTAACCCCAAAAACAGGACCTAAAGAAGGCTCGCGAAGCACAGCCATAGATTTCTTACCAATCTTTCTCAATCCATCAGCTAATCCTATAGTCATGGTTGTCTTGCCTTCACCGTACTTAGTGGGGGAGAGTGCCGTGATAAGTATGAGCTTCGATTTCTTTACTTTATCCTCATCTATAAGTTTTAGAGGTAATTTAGCCTTGCGCTTTCCATAGTATTCTAAATCATCCTCTGATACATTTATCTTTTTAGCTATATCTTTTATGTGTTCCATCTGCGCACTCTGCGCTATCTCTATGTCTGACTTCATGCTTTATTTCGGTTAAATTTTTATTAAGGTTATAAAAAAATAGTGACAAACAAATGTACATGAATTTTTTTATTCAGGATTTTGATTCTAAACGCGGGATGACATTTATTTAGTTCTAGGATCCATACGAAATTTGACTAAAGTAAATACGCTAGTGGATTGAAGTGAACTATGTTAATCCCAATTTAATCATTAGAAGCCACAAGGTGGCGAACTATATGATTTAGTTGTCCCGAAGTTTTCTCGGGACGATTTAGAATTTGTTTCAATCCTGTATGTACGGGATTGAAATACAAATTCTTAATCGATTCAGCATTTTCTAATGCGGAATTCTATCTAACTACCCCTCAATTAGCTAGTATACAGTCTTTTGCAATTTTATATTTCTCAATTGTTTTATTGATATAATGTATTTTATTTTTTTTAATTATTTCCTGATACTCATTTGAGTCT